>NZ_MUFF01000059.1:0-4988 GCF_001996105.1 Salinivibrio sp. IB643 | reverse complement strand
ACTTAGGCCACATCAGCATAATAGCGGTATGAGTCCGAACGTGGCAGAGGAAAAATACTGGATTAACTATAAACTGGTGGCCAGTTTTTCTTGACCACTACAGATCAATGCCGGGTAAGATGACAAGCCAATTAACTGATCACTGACCTGCCTCTATTGCCTTCAGAGGCAACTACTCTATCCTCCGTTTCGCAATTCCAACGAGTCGGCTCTTCCCTATAACGAAGTTATACCGATCATCTGACCTGTGTAGCGCCAATTATTCTTCAGTCATACATACCAACACACCTACTCTGCCACACAGGACAGAGTAAGTGTGTTAGTGGGTCAATTTTGAACTGGCGTTGATAAGCCCTCGCTCCAATCGGTCACACAGAGCCTACCTAAGTAACTCCTCTTTGTGTCCCTAGCAATATTTTTGCAGCCAGTTCACAAAATATGGTTTATCTAACAGTTTGGACAACAGCGCACGAAAAACAAAACAGCCCTTGGTACACTAATTCAGGTCAGGTCAGTTAACGACATACCATACACTAATAGACATTAGCACGCCTAAATACTGGCCGATTGGCGGATACACACAATAGCAAGCGTGTTTTCCCATGACGAATGCAAGCCACTTCAGCCAGTAGATAAAAAAGAAGGAGAGACGCATATGGCGATGTCACACGAACAAGAAAAAAAAGCCAGGGAGCAATTTGAGAAGGATATAAAGGATGTAAATAACGACGACGTCGAATATGCCTCTAAGAAAGGTCAGTCGAAAGTCAACAAGTTTGGAGATAACCCCCCTGGCCCTCTTCAAAGTCTTTGGAGAGACATAAAATTGATGATTGGCTTAGTTACAGATTATGCCAAAGGGAATTATAGAGATGTCCCTTGGAACGTACTTGCAGCAGTCACTGGCGCTGTTATCTATTTCGTCTCTCCCGTAGATGTAATTCCAGATGTTATACCAGTGGTCGGCTACCTTGATGATGCACTGGTCGTCAAATTGGCTCTAGAGATTGCAAGGCCAGATTTAGAGGCCTATGCGAACTGGAATAATGCATAACTTTCTGTTATGCCAATGATTAACAATGCTTAGTAGTATTCGTTAACCCCCTCAATAGGAGAAAAGAACTTATGTTATATTTTATTGCGATAGCCGCCTGTGTTCTGCTCGTACTCTTCGTCGCGATTCCGCTCATTAAAACAATGTTTCAGGCTCTGCTAGCTTTCCTTGGAAATCTCTTTGGTGTCGTCATCGGCATTGCGTTATTGGTCGGAGCCATCATACTTTGCATTGCGTTTCCGCCACTATTGCTCCCAATTGGTATCTTTGCTGTGTACTCGCTCTCGAAAGGTAAGCAGAAAGCTGGCCCGCAATCACCAGGCAAGTAATTAGACATCCGTTCCCCTAACGGAGCAGAACCAAGGGTTATGCTTAAACCATAAACTCAAAGGCGTTGAAGGGATCTACGATCGGTATAATTACTTTGACGAGCGGAAAGAAGCACTTTCCGCTCTAGCTAATAATCAAGAGTGGGTTAATAAAGAATAGCTGACAGCAAGAAAAACACAGTGAAAACTTCAACGCAGCCCCAGGGCGAGCGCATGACTTGAATCAATGTAAATTCTCACAAACCATTAACCGTGAGATGGTTGCTTGGAGCTGATTTTCTTTTATCCCTGTTTGTTTGTTGACCGCATAAATCTGGACTTACGCAGCTCAACTCTTAGCGAGTTAACAAAGAGTGTGATTTCCGTTCAAAAATAACCTGCTCGTGCGGTTGCCCTAGATAGCGGCGTCATYAACCCAAAAGGTACTAATACCTGATTRTATTGCTTCCAGTTRCTGATTTTRTACTTGGCTTTGATGATCTGCTCGCCGCTAGCGTGATGAGTTCAATGATTATCTGAATTCAGGCAACGCAGTTTCCGAAAGTAAAATCTCCGCTTTTCCATCCAGAGCTTCTTTTATKGYCCGCCACTCTGGCATAAACCGATCCAGCAGGTTGTAAAACCGCTGGCTGTGGTTGTGTTCCACCAGATGACAYAGCTCGTGCAGAATCACGTAGTCRATGGCCCGGGTTGGGGCCTTGACCAGGTGCGGGTTCAGGAGCACTGCGCCCTCGGGTGAACAACTGCCCCACTGAGTCTGCATCTCCATGATGCGCCAGGGCGGYAGGGTTTGTGTCCAGGGCAGAKTGTCGACCATGAGTTTAAGCCGTCGCTCGAACACGTCCCGGGCCTTGTCTCGGTACCACTGGCTTACCACYTTCTGCGTCCKTTCTGGRCTKACRYYCTTWCCKTGCACRCGCAAYTGCCCGCCTAAGAGCTTGCAGGTCACTTTCTGCTGATTGGGGTCGTTGATCACCTTCAGCACGTATCGSCGGCCCAAGTACAGCATGCTCTCCCCGCTCACCCATTGGCGAGGGCGRACATCCCGGTGGCGCTCTTCAATRTCGTCCAAATGCTTTAGAATCCAMCGAGCCCGGCGCTGGACGGCAGACTTGATCTCMGRCAGCTGAGCCGACTCCGGRGCGTCCACCTGCACCATGCCATTMGGATGCACATGCACCCTTATGGTGGCTTTCTTGTGRTCAGGCACATAGCACAGGCGGTACCGGAACTCCCGGTCACCGTACCGGGACACGTACTCCAGTGGCTGCTCGTCCTGATGTGACTCTACRGAGGCCATCAACGGGCGACTCCATTACGCAGAATCTGCACCACCTCATCGAGCATCACTTTGGCTTTATCCAGCCCGATGAGGCCGAACAGCTTTGGCAAGAGCGTTTTGCGAACGTCCTGCTCAATACCGACCGGATTCAGAGAGTTCTCGGCCACGGCGCGRTTWACCACYTGRTCGATCTCGAARGCCTCTTGAATCAGMTGTTCGCCCTTTTCGGCTTCCAATGCAGCGAAATCCTCGCCCACTACCAGCTTGAAGGCCCCATAGTAGGCCTGAGCGTGCTTGTTACCCTCGAACCGGTCAGTCGGCAAATCGGGTACGTCCCGCKCTTCCACCATGGCTTCCARRTCRCKGAACARYTTGAACTGGGCATGGTAGTCGAACATGGATTCGGCTTTTTCGATGGCTTCTTGCAGCAGTGCTGAGAACACCTTTTGGGCATAGGGGTCGTCGCCAAGCTTTTCTTCGATGGTTTTTTTGGTGCGAGTTTTGATTTTATCGGTTTCGTTTCGAGCCTTATCGTCTGACCAATAGTCTGGGCGGGTTTCGCTAATCGATTCAATCACCACTGCGTCTTCACTTCTATCAACATCAACGCCCGTCACGTACCGGTCRATCAGATCCCGGATCTGGCCCTCGTAGGCGGAGTARTCGACAGTTTCCTGAGCATCCATACGCACGATTTTCCGCAGCTCGGCGAACCACTTCAGATCCGCTTTGTACCGGCGAATATCCKCYTCAGAGAACGCCTTATCCTCAAAGAAGCTCTGGGTGGAGAGAGCGGTCTTCAAGCACATACCAAACTCGGTCAACGCTTCGTTGAAGTCTTCCCGTAACGCTTGCCGGCTATCCATCTCCACGCCGTCCTCATCCGTCTCGTACTTGGGCATGAACACCTGGCGGTAGGACTCTTGATCCAGTCGGTTATCAATGTGACTGAAGAAGCGCCAGAGCCGGTCGTGCAGTGCTGGCAGCTTTTTATATTCGGTATCTACGTTAGCGTACAGGCCCTCGATATCCTCGATGGCAAAGCCGCCCTGAGTCTGGTGCTCATAGTCCTGGTAGTCGCGGATCGCGGTATCCAGCTCTTTGAGGATGCCCCGGTAATCAATCAGGTAGCCAAAGCGCTTTTGTGGGTGCAGGCGGTTAACCCGGGCGATGGCCTGGATAAGATTGTGTCCCTTTAACTGCTTATCAATGTAGAGCACTGCGTTCCGGGGCTCGTCGAAGCCGGTCAGCAGCTTGTCCACTACGATCAGGATGTCCGGCGGCCCGTCGGTACCGAAGTGCTCGATAATGGTCTTCTCGTAGTCCTCCGGATCGCCCGTGACGTTTTTCTTCCACCATTCCTGCACCAGCGGCAGGCTRGTCTCATCCACCTCWGTGTGRCCCTCCCGGGTGTCCGGGGCAGAAATCACGATGGCACTGGTCACCCGGCCCAGATCATCCAGCGCTTTCTTGTAGCGGATCGCGCTGAGCTTGCTGTCCGTCGCCAGTTGGCCCTTCAGCTCCAGTCCGGCCTTTTTAAAGTTCTCGCTGAAATGCACGCTGATGTCGAAGGCATTGAGCTTGATACGGTCTTCGGCAGTATAGATCTGGCCCTGCTTGGCGTACTTGCGTTTGAGGTCAGCTTTCTGGTTGTCCGACAAGGACGCTGTGACTTTCTCGAACCAGGTATCAACGGCCTCCTGGTTCACGTTTAACAGCGGCTTGCGCTCTTCATACAACAGCGGGGTAATCGTCCCATCTTCCACGGCCCGCTTCATGGTGTAGGCGTGGATAATGGCGCCGAACTTTTCGGCAGTTTCGCTTTTTTCCTTGTCCAAAAGCGGGGTACCAGTAAAGGCAATGAACGACGCATTAGGCAGGGCCAGGCGCATGCGCTGGTGGTTCTCACCGCCCTGGCTCCGGTGCCCCTCATCGACGATGACGATGATGTTCTCGGAGGGGTTGTAGCACTCCGGCTGTTTAGCGGCTGAGGCAAACTTGTTGATGATGGTGAAGAGGATCCGGTCATTGCCCTGGCCGATGCGCTTGGCCAGATCTTTACCGGAGCGGGTCTTGGCGAGTGAATCGCCACTCTTCTTGCCGGCGATATCGCCACCAAAGGCCCCGCCGGTCAGGAAAGTCTTGGACAGCTGTTTCTCCAGATCCACTCGGTCGGTGACCACGATGATCCGGCAGTTCTTCAATGCGTCGCTGAGCAGCAAGGCGCGGCAAGTCTTGGACAGCTGTTTCTCCAGATCCACTCGGTCGGTGACCACGATGATCCGGCAGTTCTTCAATGCGTCGCTGAGCAGCAAGGCGCGGC
>NZ_MUFF01000058.1:0-5050 GCF_001996105.1 Salinivibrio sp. IB643 | reverse complement strand
CATTATTCATCAAATTCGCCACTCAATGAAATACGTGGCCAGTAAGCACCAAAAAGCCTTCATGGCCGATTTGAAGTGCGTGTACAAGGCAGTCACATTATCCGCCGCAGAGAGCGTGCTGGATGACTTAGAAGCTAAATGGGGTGACAAATACCCCATCGTTATTAAGTCCTGGCGCAATAAATGGTTCACACTCTCTACTTACTTCAAATATCCGGAATACGTGCGTACCGCCATTTATACGACGAACGCCGTTGAGGCCGTGCACCGCCAGTTCCGCAAACTGACTAAAACCAAAGGCGGTTTTGCCAATGAGAACAGCTTGCTCAAGCTACTCTACGCAGGTATGTTAAAGGCGTCTGAGCGTTGGTCGCATTCGGTGCAGAACTGGAGCCTGACGCTATCGCAGCTAACCATTCACTTCGAAGGCCGACTGGATGATCACATAGACCTATGAAAATTGGCTGACACAGAATATTGAACACCCTCTGATCGCTGGATCACACTATTTTAATTCATTAATTGGCTGCGGAATGACGGATATATTAAGAGCAGAACTGTAAAAAAGCAGCAAAGCTATATAGCCTGCTGCTTTTTTATCATTACATTTTAGCAATTAAGCTTTAGTCTTCAATCAAAGAAAAAGCAAAATCTAAAACTTTATCAGCGCGTTGCATGCCGTAGTCCATCATATCGATTGCTTCTACTTTAATGCCAAGCGGCTCTGCGCGTTTTTTCAGATCAGCTTGCATGTACTTGATCTGAGGACCAAGTAAGACAACTTGATAGTTAGGTGCCTGTTCATCAAATTGCTGCGCACCAAAGGCTTCAATTTGTACTTCAAGACCACGAGTCTCAGCTTCAGCACGCATTTTTTTCATCAACATGCTGGTAGAAAGACCTGCTGCACAACAAAGCATAATTTTTTTCATTTGGTTTACCCCTTATACGTCCGCTAAACGGCGGTGCATCTCAATCATTTCAGTCACTAGCTCTTTCGCTAGCATACTGGTCATCAAATGGTCTTGTGCGTGTACCAACACAAGCGTCATTTGGGTTTTACCTTCGCCTTGATCTTGTTCAATCAATTGTGTTTGAACTAAATGTGCTTCATTGGCCGCATCTGAAGCTTGCGACATCAGCTCTTGAGCACCATCAAAATCACCCGCTTTTGCTTTCGCTAGCGCCTCATAACACAGGCTACGGCATTGCCCTGCATTTATGATGATACCCATTACGATTTCTTCTAAGTTATCCATTGGATCTTTCTCTTATACATTTTTCCAAGCTAAAGTAATGAAACTTTGTGCTGGAATGGTGACATGATTTTCTAAAGGCTTACCAATTGCTTCTTTCAATGAACATTCAAACCAATTTCCTTGGCCTGGCAAACTTACTTCTTTATTTTCTTCAGCTCGGTTGACCAGTCTAAAAATAGTATAGTCAGCGCTGTTTTCAGGTCTCTTTACAGCAAGCAATTCAACATTGGAAATGTCATTTAACTGATAAGTACCTGATACGGATTTATTCTGTTGTCGTGAGAAACACTTGAGATGACGAGTTTGTACATCTACGTTCAAACGATCTGCATGTAATGACAAAACATCGACATTTGGCTGTCCTGATTCAAACACGAGCGCGTAAGTTGAGGATACCGACTTACCGTTCAACTGTGATGACGGGGTTTCTAGCTTGTATCCAGATGCTCTTCCTGGACGTACAGTCAAGTCTGCTTTACCCAACATTCCTACACAACGCAACAGAGTTAACGCAATAGTCTGGTTGTCATACACTTCATACTCTGCCGGCCCTGCTGAAACAAAAGCAGCCGTATGCTGCGTATTCGCCAAAGTCACAAAACGCTGCATCGGATAGATTGGCAGTTCAAGCTCTGTCGCCCCTTCAGAAAGTGGCTTGGCATTCAGAATACGGTTTGTGCGCTCAATTGCCGTGAAATGGTCTTCACTTAAGTTATGCTCACTGACTTCTGCATGAGGAAGCAACACGCGCATCATATGATCGTTTACCGTGTTGTCGATTGTTGACTCAACTTTTAGTGAAGAGCTACCGCGATCTAGGCTAACAACGCTGACAATATCTACAGGCACTTTTTGAGAAGAACGCTTAGAGTCCACGACTTCAAGTGGCAACGCCAATGAGTGAGCAATTTCAATTGAGACTCTGTGTGCATTATTTTCCAGTACATTAACACGTGCCAGTCCACCACGCGTGGTAAACACTTGGTCGTCTGCTGGCGGTGAATAGTTGTATTCATCACCTTCATCACCTTTATCTTCAAAAACAAGCACGTCTCGGTATGATTGACCATTAACTTTGTTGGTGACATTAAGCGAACCATCTTCGTTAATCATTACGTCTAGTTTACTGTTACCAAAGTTGCTCTCAGTGCAGTACAAATCGGTCGATGCGAGTTTTGCTGATGGCTTCTGACCATAGACAACTTTATATGCCTTAAAGCCTAAGCTTGGCACCTGCTCAGCCGAAACTAAAATCTGCACCTGATGCTGCGTACCTTCACGCTCATCAGCGACATCATTTAGGTTTAATAGACCATTGTAGTACTCGATTTCGTTGTTGATCGCTGTTTTGTTCTCTACAACACTGTATGGCACTTCTTCACCATCAAGTGTAAACAGTGAGAATACCGGGTTCTTAACAAACAGGTTAATCATCATGCTGTCTTCACGTTTTTGGCTTAACGTGTTGAACGCAATAATTACGTCTTCTTGCTCGTTCACCGATGAGAAGTCGATAGTATCTCGTAAGAAACGGAAATTTAACCAGATTAGTTCGTTAATGCCATGGCGTAACTTGGTTAAACGGTGGTACGCCGAGTGGTTTACTGTCTCTGGTGAAGACTGATAAATCGTGTCATGGAACTGGTTACGGAATACTTGTTTCCAAAAATAATTGGTCAGGCCTTGATCGAAACTACCACCTAACGCGTGTGTCATCACACTCATCGGCTCAACGACACGCGCAAGAAGGGTTTCAAAATGCTTCATTGCATTTTTGAAATCGATGTTCGTCGAAGAAATACCCGCGTGAATACGACCAAGATCTGCCGAACGCGCTTCACCTTTATAGACAGTTAGCTCACGACCAGATTTTTCGATTGCTGCCGTTGATTCAGCAATAAACTTCTCAGGGTTAGAAATCGTTAGCTGATAATTTGGTGACAATTTGTCATTTAAGGCTTCAAGGATTTTTGGCACTTCAGGTTGAATTCGAGCGTGATCGCTGCCGCCCATAAACAACAGCTGATCTTCATGGAATCGAGGTTCCAGCTGCTCAATAACGTTATTGGTATCTTCAAGTGCCTTATCAATTTCCTCTGGCAGATAACGGTAATGTCCGTAGCCAAGGGGGAAATGGACCGAACGTAACACATCGCCATTTGGCGCTTGCCACAGGAATACCGAGTCGTCGAGTTCACGGTAGTTAAAACCACGCCACACAAACATCGCTTCCATGCCAAGCGCTTTGAAAATCTGAGGCAAGCTCTGCGGTTGACCAAACGCATCTGGCACCCAGCCTACCTTCATGCAACCACCTATGGCATCCGCATAGTTGCTGCCGAGCACTAGGTTACGCAAAATACTTTCACCTTGTGCTAGGTATAGATCTGGCTGTGTATACCAAGGGCCAATTAGCAGCTTTTTGTCTTTGATAAGACGTTCGATCACTTCGCGATTTTGCGGACGAATTTCCAAGTATTCTTCAACGATACATGTCTGTCCATCGAGAGTATAAAAGCTGAAATTCGGATCGTTAACTAGCGTATCGATCAGCTTATCTAGTGAGTAGACTAAGCGAATTCGGAAGGCATCAGAAGAGCGGTACCATTCTCGATCCCAGTGAGTATGCGGAATAAAGTGGATGTTTTTCATAGTCAGTATCCTGGCCCCAGCGAGACTGGGGCATTAATGGTCATTAAGCTTAAGCAGTTTACGCAGTAAGTTCTTCAGCTTTACGTTGCTTAAGGAGCATTTTTACAAATGGTGCGTACAACATGCAGTCCACAATAAACAGACCTAACATTAGAAACACAGGTGACAAATTAAAGTTACCCAGCACAAACGCATTGAGTAGCACTGGCTCAACACCTGCGTTAAGTACTACCATAGGAGCAACCAGTCCAGTCGAGATAGCAAAGTAGGCTACAATAGCGTTAAACAGCGGAATACACACAAATGGGATAAACATCATAGGGTTCAACACAATCGGTAGACCAAAAATAATTGGCTCATTGATGTTAAACAACCCGGGAACACTACTCATTTTAGCCACAGAATGCTCTGCAGAGTTCTTAGGAGCCAACAGTAGAAGCATTACCACAAGCGCGAGTGTCGAGCCTGAGCCACCAATCATCGCATAGATATTAGAGATGGTATTAGGAGCCACTTGTGTAATCAGTGAGTAGTCTTGCGTTTGTGCAAAAGTATCAATTTGAGACAAGAAAAGAGGTAACCAGAGCGTTGAAATAACACCCCACATAATTGAAAACCCATGTAAACCAAAGAACCACAATAATTGCATTAACAGAATAACAATCAGGATTGCAGGTAGCCCTGTACCAACTGAGTTCAATGGTGACACAATTAACTGTTGGATAAATGCTTGAAGGTGGTCAAAACCAAGTGCTGACACGCCCTCACGAACAAGTGAGAAAAGCGCTAAAATCAACGTAATTGGAATCATCGCCATGAACGCTTCCATGATGGCAGGCGGGACACTCTCATGCAGTTGGATGGTAAACTTTGCTTTGACGAGACGATTGTACAGACGCGCAGTTAGCAAACCGATGACCAAGCCAGAAAACAAACCCTCGTAGTTAAAGAACTGCAAAGCAAAACCGGAAACAGGTTCACCTGTAGGCAAATGAATAGTAGATGGTGCGGTAACCATATATGCAACCAAGCTAATTAATGCAGTCGTTAGCGGGTTAATCTTAGAATTTTCTATTTTTAGCTGATTTGCATAAAAATAAGAAGAAGCGAGCACCACCACTATACCGATCATGCCAAGT
>NZ_MUFF01000057.1:0-5179 GCF_001996105.1 Salinivibrio sp. IB643 | reverse complement strand
CTATAAATGGACAACCTCTGTGGTCGATATTAGACTCTTTTATCAATAATTGAACAATTAATAAACAAAAATAGCGAATTTATCCAGTTTTTCAAACGCATAGATGTTAGGCCATTTAGGCATAAAAAAAGCAGCGTTACCGCTGCTTTTTTCACTTAAATAGGGCTAATCTCGCAAGACCACGCCCAGTTTTTCTGAGAGGTTGTGCACGACACCCGACACCGCGTCACTGATATCGGCCTCTTCTAGGGTGCGCTCACCCGATTGTAAAATAAGTGCTATCGCTAAGCTCTTCTTCCCGTCTTCTACCCCTTTACCGGTATACAGGTCGAAAAGTTGTGCATCTTTAATCAGCGCATTACCGCTTTGTAAACACGCAGCGACTACATCGCCTGATGCAAGCGACTCATCAGCAATCACCGCAATATCACGACGGTTTGCAGGGAACTTGGACAGACCGGCCGCTTCAGGAATAAAGCGCGTATCAATCGCTTGCCATTCCAGCTCAAACACCACGGTGCGCCCATTTAAGCCAAACTCGCGTTCTAGCTCTGGGTGTAGCGTACCAATATGCCCGACAACATTGCCATCAAACTCAATCGCTGCAGTTTGGCCTGGGTGCATCGCAGGATGAGAGGCTGACACAAAGCGGAAATCATTCAACTGACCGGTTAGCTCAAGCACCGCTTCCAGATCCCCTTTTAAGTCAAAGAAATCAACCGTTGCGCTGGTCAGATCCCAATGCTCTTCGCTACTTGGTCCGGCAATAACCCCGGCAAGCATCCGCTCTTGACGAATGTTATCTTGACGTATGTCACCGCTCATATCACCTTCAGGCGTGAAGCGTAAACCAAACTCAAACAAACGCACGCGCGGTTGTTGACGCTTTTGATTATAAGCCACCGTATTGAGCAAACCAGGTAATAAGCTTAAGCGCATCGCGGACATATCCGCCGAGATGGGGCTTGGCAGGATTAACGGCGCCACATTCGGCACAATCAACGCCTGTTGCTTGGGCTCAACAAAGCTATAAGTGATCGCTTCATGGAAACCACGGTCAACCAGAAGATCACGTACACGCTTGAGTGGCATCGCCGCTTCTTTATATTCGCGCATGGTGAGTGCAGCTTTCGGCGCACGGGTCGGAATATTGTCGTAGCCATAGATACGACCCACTTCCTCAATCAAGTCTTGCTCGATGGCAATATCAAAACGCCAGCTTGGTGCCGTTGTTTCCCAACCTTGATCGGTGGTCGTCACCGCACAGCCTAAGCGGGTCAAAATGGCGTCGACATCCTTGTTGTCAATAGCATGCCCGAGTAAACCATCGAGCTTGGTACGACGAAGAGTGACAGTGTCACGAACTGGCAAGGTGTTAGTGAACTCAGCCGTCACAATCTCGCCCGCTTCGCCACCACAGATAGCCAGCAATAACTCAGTCGCTCGCTCCATCGCTGCGGCTTGCAGTGCCGGATCAACTCCGCGCTCAAAGCGGTGAGATGAATCTGTGTGTAGACCATAGCTACGTGCACGACCACGAATTGCTTCCGGGGCAAAAAAGGCTGACTCTAACAGAATATCTTGGGTTTCTGTGGTCACACCTGACTCTTGGCCGCCAAAAATGCCTGCCATCGCCAACGCTTTTTTCTCATCCGCAATAACGAGCGTTTGCGTATTTAGTTTGGCTTCATTGCCATCAAGTAAGGTCAGTGCTTCGCCTTCTTCGGCTAAACGCACCACGATGCCACCTTCAATCTTGCCAAGATCAAACGCATGCATTGGCTGACCTTGCTCAAGCATCACATAGTTGGTGACATCCACCACAGGATCGATAGAACGAATACCACTGCGACGCAGTTTTTCTTGCATCCACAACGGGCTCTGCGCATTAAGATCAACGTTTTTTACCACACGACCCAGATAACGTGGGCACGCTTGCGCCGCATCGATGCGCACCGATACTTTGTCTTCAATGCTAGCAGCAACAGGCGTAATGGTAGGCTCTGTGACATCGGTGCGGTTTAATACGCCCACTTCACGCGCCAAGCCACGTAGGCTCAAACAATCAGCGCGGTTTGGAGTCAAATCCACATCGATGGTGACATCGTTGAGTGCAAGATAATCACGGATGTCAGTACCAATCGGCGCGTCAGCGGGCAATTCGATAATCCCATCCGATTCCACATCGATACCCAGCTCGGTGAACGAGCACAACATACCGAATGATGGCTGACCGCGTAGCTTAGCCTTTTTGATTTTAAAATCACCCGGCAATACCGCTCCAACCATGGCTACCGCCACTTTTAAGCCTTGGCGACAATTCGGCGCACCACAAACAATATCCAGTAACTCATCGTTACCAACATTAATTTTAGTGACCCGCAGTTTGTCTGCGTCAGGGTGTTGGCCACATTCCACCACCTCACCCACAACCACACCGCTAAACTCGCCAGCCACGGGGGCAATCTCGTCAACTTCAAGACCGGCCATGGTGATCTGGTGGGCAAGCGCGTTGGTGTCGTTTGCTGGATTTACCCACTCTCTCAACCAAGATTCACTGAATTTCATTATTACCTTGCCCCACTGATTACTTAAATTGTTTCAAAAAGCGCAGATCGTTCTCAAAGAACGCACGAAGATCATTGACGCCGTAGCGCAACATGGTTAAGCGCTCAACCCCGATACCAAAAGCAAAACCTTGATATTCCTCTGGGTCAATGTTCACCGACCGCAGGACATTGGGGTGAACCATGCCACAACCTAAGATCTCTAGCCATTTGCCACCTCTACGACGCACATCGACTTCCGCTGAGGGCTCGGTAAACGGGAAATAGGAAGGACGGAAACGTACTTCGAGATCTTCCTCAAAAAAGTTGCGAAGGAAGTCGTTCAAAATACCTTTTAGATCGGCAAAGGTAATGTCTTTATCGACCAGTAAGCCTTCTACTTGGTGGAACATGGGCGTGTGCGTTTGGTCGTAATCGTTTCGATAAACACGGCCTGGCGCAATAATACGGAATGGCGGCTTGCCGGCTTCCATGGTCCGGATCTGAACGCCCGAGGTATGGGTACGCAACATCAAATCAGGGTTAAAGAAGAAGGTGTCATGATCGGTACGCGCGGGATGATCGGCTGCGATGTTCAATGCATCAAAGTTATGGAAGCCATCTTCCACTTCCGGTCCAGCTTCCACCGAAAAACCAAGCTCACCAAAAAATTGCTCAATACGCTCAATGGTGCGCGTTACCGGATGCAATCCACCGTTTTCAATCCGGCGGCCTGGCAGGCTCACATCAATGGTTTCGGCGGCCAGTTTGGCTTCTAGCTCAGCACGTTCTAGTGCTTGCTTACGTTCAGCAATCGTCTGCTGCACGGTTTGCTTAGCCTGATTAATCTTCTGACCCGCTTCGCGGCGTTCTTCAGGAGGCAATTTGCCTAAAGCCTGAAGCTGTGCGGTTAACTCACCCTTCTTTCCTAGGTATTTTACCCGGACTTCATCCAATGCAGCCACAGAGGCAGCATCGGCCACCGCATTGGTTGCATTCGCAAGAATTTCTTCTAATTGTTGCATTGTTTCCTCGTCGACCCGTTGGGCAGTCCAAACCAGGTAGGTGCGTGACAATACCTGCTGACATCATGGTTTCACCCATTGTCTGAGCAAACTGACAGAGTCGTCTTGTTATACGCCTCAATGCCAATTGACTGAGAGAACAGGTAATAAATTGACCTTACATACTAATTAATGCCACGACTAATGCCAAACGCTAAACGGCATTTAAGCCATTTTTCCTCGCCATCAGCTACCGGTTTATCCATTTTGTTGGCATAGATGAAGAGTTTGCTATGCTACGAGCCGAGATCTCGACGAATTTGGAGCCACTATGCAAGACAACAATCATCCTTTACGCGTGTTTGTATCCACCTCGACCCACCCTTGGTTTAATTTGGCGGTGGAAGATACGATTTTCCGTACCATGTCATCAGCGCAAAATGTGCTCTTTCTTTGGCGTAACGACAATACGGTGGTGATCGGGCGTGGTCAAAATGCATGGCGCGAATGCAACACTCGTAAAATGGAACAAGACGGCGTTGTGTTAGCACGACGCCAAAGCGGTGGTGGCGCCGTGTTTCATGATCTCGGCAATACTAACTTTACCTTTATGGCCGGCAAGCCCGGTTATGACAAATCGGTATCGACACAAATTGTGTTGAATGCGCTAAAAACACTCGGTATTGAGGCAACGGCCAGTGGACGCAATGATCTCACCATGGATACCCCTGAAGGCGCTCGCAAAATCTCAGGGTCAGCCTACAAAGAGACAAAAGATCGTGGGTTTCATCACGGCACCCTATTGATTAATGCCAACTTGTCGCGACTGGGCGATTACCTCAAGCCTGATCCCAAAAAGCTGCAAGCCAAGGGCATTACCTCTGTACGCGCGCGGGTAGCGAATATTTCCGATTATGTCCCGGAGATCACCCACCAAGCCCTGAGTGATGCGATCAAATCTGCATTCTTTAACCACTATGGCAATACCGCTGAGATTGAATACATCGCTCCTGAGGCCAAACCCGATGTCGAAGGCTTTAACGCCATCTATGAAAAACAGTGCAGTTGGGAATGGAATTTTGGCAAAAGCCCGCAATTTATGCATACGTTTGATGAGCGCTTCGAATGGGGCGGTATTGAGCTGCATTTAGATGTAAAAAATGGCGAAATCGCCGACTGTCAGCTATTTACCGATAGCTTAACGCCAGGGCCGCTAGAAATACTGGCAAGCCAGTTGATCGGACAAACCTATCACTCGGAAACACTCTATCAATTTGTCACCAATCAGGCAGAAGTCGATCCAAGCCACCAGGCCATGTATCAGGATATTGCCCTTTGGCTGCGCTATGCTCTCGCTTGATAGGCACACATTAACAGTGACCCCCATCACATAATTCCCTCTCTTTTTGATCCCACGCAAAGACGTACTCAGCTGTCACGTCACTATAGGTGACAGCTGTTCAGTGCGACAAAATTTCATTATTCGGATAAAAATCATCATTAATGACGGCATTACTGCTTCAATAATAGTTTTTAATTTTGATAAAAAAGCATTAATCTAGTTTTACATATTTTGTTACAAACCATAGGGAGGGTGTTTTTACCAAAGACGTTTCGGCAATGTACTGC
>NZ_MUFF01000056.1:0-5940 GCF_001996105.1 Salinivibrio sp. IB643 | reverse complement strand
GCTTTTTGGTGTAAAAAATAACCACTGTGAAGTAATTCGGTTTCTGTGTAACCGAGCGTTCTATCAAAGTAGCTAACCAGAGGTTCAACCCAAGCACCTAGCCTCCGTGGCACGATCAAAAACTCTTGCTGTTGTGTTGATAGCTTTGCACTTTTAAAGTGGCACAAGGTTTTATTTTTAAGGTTTTGTACTTCATAGCAGTTGATGCAAGCCCTTAAGTCAGGATGGCGCTCTAATACTTGCACTAAATCATCGATGTCTTCATGAGGGCAATAGATGAATAGATCACACTGGTCATGGTCAGTATACGGTTGATTAATGAATCGCGAGTCACGCAACTCTCGTTCTTTTGTCGGCGCGACCGTTTCTAAGTCACGATGTTGTACCTCAGGCGAAAGCGTATTATTCATGGGTATCTAGTCAAATTTTAATTGTTAGTATGGATTGTCACGCTGTTGTTACGTGCCAGATACAATTCGGTGACGCGTGACTTTTTATACAATAATGACGAAATTCTACCTGATGGGAGCGATTAAAAAAAGTGTGTCCTGAGGAGTGAAACGTTTTTTTGATAAAAACATTTAATTAATGAGAAATTTCCGATCGGTTGGGTGTTTTTAGCGCAATAAAGCAAAGTATTCTCGTGGTTGAGACTTTAATGACAAAAGAGTAAATAAGCCCGCTAGACGCAGGCTTATTTATCGGACCAGGTTTTATTGGATAAGGCTTTATTGGATAGGACGCGACTGCCACGGAGAGCGTGGATCGGTCAGTTCATAAAGTGGGTATTTRCGYCCYARTTGYTGTCCGCCATCGCGTTGCAGTGGCATCCACGAAATRTTCGCGCGTTGGGTGCTCGGTTTAACYGAGAGTAAATCAAACGGAATCGAGATATAAAACCCTTTGGTAAAACTCCCTTCGCCAAACTCTTCSGCCGAYAGATCGGTTTTGGTGGCAAATACACCGGCRATAATGCCGCTGTCAAATTGCTTAGAGGCATCAAGAGTGACACCTACATCATCGGTTAAATAACGTCCTGCGCTGATCTTTGCCAAGGTGCCGTCAAACAGCCCGAGTGGCTCTTGCCAATATAGGGTGGCGTGGCCAGTGGCTGTGCCGGTTTGTACTCGATARCYTTGTTGATCYGCCTGACTATATTGCWGCTCTTGCTCAAATAAGCCAAACACACTGCCTGGYCGACGYTGTTTGACATAGTTGATATCGACACCAAGCGCRAAKGGRCTATCGAAYGGGCGATAGAGCACTTCGCCACCCACGCCGGCAAACATGTCTTCTAAATAGCCGCCGTACGCTTGGGTATACCAATGRTCACTGAAACGATCCAGGTAGGTGAGCTGAAGRTTGGTGACGCGAAACGTCTCGTCTAAATATTGGCGGGTGAGCGTRCGGACACGTTTTAARTCGGTGCCATCGGGTGGAACGGTGTAGTTAAACTTGTCGTAGTTATCGGTGATATTGGCATAAATGGCGCCCGAGGCGAGCCAGTGGTCGTTCATGCGCCACTCCGCCTGGCCAGTGACGCCTAATGCGTAGAGATAAAAGTCTTCCGACCCCCCAATGGATTGACGCARCTTGGGKGCGAACCCRGCATTGAAGGTRTCTAACTGATCACTGACTTGTGGCCCACTGGCAAACGTGTGGCCTGCCGACACGGTGCCAGATGCATCGTCAATRCTTGCCCCTAAATAATCATGACGGGCGACTTGCGCATAACGCTCGGCGTCGATCACGGTCTCTGTGAGGGCTTGACGTTGATTGGTTTCAATCACGTGATACCGTTTGGCATCAATACCGGTGTTGGCTATTAACCGGGCCGCTCTATCGTGCGCGGTGGTACGATYCCGGTATTTTGTTTGTTCACCGGTCACGGTAACTTGCTCACCGTTATAATACACGCGGTTATCTTGATAGCCTGCGTTCGYRGCAAGCTGYTTACTCAGTTGTTGCCATTGGCTATCACTGAGAGTGTGGGTYGYATCTGCCGGTTGGTAAACGGCAATGGGATCATCTAACCAAAAAGGGTCGGCGTGATTAAAATTGTTGGCCAGTGTGATCCCGGCAGTAAAGGTGTTGCCACGCTCGTAACTTAAACGTACATCCGCCCACTGTGTGAGTTGATAAACCACACCCAGGTTCCAAGGGCTGTCGCTCGCTAACGGCGTGCCGGCCTGACTGGTTGGAAAGTCGGAGCGATAGTCGTTGCCATCATATTCGAGTTTGAGKGATAGCGGGGCCCAGGGAGTYTGATAGGCCACGCCGCCAAATAGCGACACGCAGCCAGAGAACATACGTTCAAGGTCAACGTTACCYCCGTTTCCTTTATAGCCGGTGTTGCGATCGCAGTCGTTCCCTTGGCTTTTATCACCRCGCAGATTGGCACGGTTACCTARATAGCCCCAACCGACYCCTAWGGTAAAATCAAACGGCCCGGCSCGTTTAGAGCCGGCAATGTATTCGCCATCAAACAATCCGGTGCCACCGATATCGCGCACACCAACCGACAACGCCGGTAACCAATAGCTTTCTTCAAGCAGTKTTAGCTTGGCATCGATGCTTTTATCGGTGTAGCTGTTGTCGTCACTAAAATCTGGGTTTTGGCTATACAAAACRTCATAGACTTGGGTATAGCGTACCGTGGTTTCTAGCCATGGGAACAGCTGCAAGGAGGCATGATAGTGAATGTAATCGTCATTGTGCGTTACACCAACACTGAATTCCCCCTCGGGGGCATGACGSGCGGAGGGCATTTGCATTAAGCCGACGCCWCCAAAGTCCATTTGTGAGGTGTGTAAAGCCGGATAAGAGAAATCATCTGCCTGTGACGGCGAAGCGCTGACCGTAGATATCACAATGGCAGAACAGGTTAATACAGCACGTTTCATTCCGGAAGCCTGTTGCTAAGGTAGTCGAGAACAAGTTGATTGGCGTTGCCGGTATCAGGGTATGAGGCTAACGCTTTGGCGGGAAGCGGCAGATAAACCACGGCGCCCGGGGCAATATTTTGATGTGAGCGGYTCCAATAGGCGATCGCGTGTTTTTCAATCGCGCCATCGGGTTGAACGACCCACGCGTAAGAGTGCCCGCGTGTTGAGGCCGTGGCCTCGTCTAAGTAATCACTCGCGCTTTGACGCGTTGACCACGCATAGCGTCCGGGRGCGTCGATATCACCCAGCACCCAAACATGGGTTGGGCGAGTGGGGAGCACCAGTTGCCACTGGCCGTCAATGCGCGGATTYTTGCTTTTATCCACACGTAACAAATCAGGGTCTAGCCGGACTTTGGCACGSCGTGCCACGGTAAACTGCTGAAGCTGATGRGTTAARCGTTGCCAGCGACGTTTAATCGGGTTCGCGTGTATCGCCGCTTGGTTTTCCGTTGCTGCCAGCGCTCGGGGGGCCAATCGGCTCGGGAGCGTGATGTCATAAAGGCCCGCGCCGAGCCAGTATACGCGATCGATCGTCGCGTTGGTGGCCGTTAAAGCCTCTGATACCGCTTGGCTTAATCGCGGCGGTTGTGCGTAGTCTTGGGTATGCCCGTCGACGGTCACCTGATGTTTTAGCATGGCGGCATGTAACGGTGCCGCGCTGATTAAGGTGGCTATTAACAGCGCCCCGGTTGCCAGACGACGATACGAGAGAGAGGTGGTTCGCTGGGTGGTTTTCATCACAAATCTCCCTGATACGGCTTAAGAAAGTCGATGGTGATGGGGGCCATGTCAGGTGCCGGTGTTTGTTCGGTTTTAAGCAATCGCCCGGAATCAAGGTCAAACCAATAGCGGTTGGTCCATTGGCGTTCAATGGTGCTAACGGTGACGGTTTCGGTAAACAGTGCCGCGTTGTGTGTCTGCTCGTTGATTGTGATTGTTTGTTGGCCTTGACGCTTAAACTGACTGTTTGCTTGATAACCGATGTGATAACCGGGCATAAARTCGAGTTGGAACTGCCACTGCTGAGGYGTGKTGGCGTTCATTAAYCCTAATGCCAGCGGGTCGGGGGTATCACTGTGAATGGCAACCAGATTGGTGCCAGGCAATGTCAGTGTTTTGGTAATGCGCCCRGCGGTGGTGGCGATGAGTTCTTGATCGGCAGAGAGCCATTTTAACGTGGGGGCCGTGGTTGCATTTGGCTCGGCAAACGCCAACACTAAAAACCCTCTCGGGCCTTCTCCTAAGCGCGCATAAATACTGGCATAGGGTAGCGCGTTGATGTCTGAGCGGCTRTARGTTGCGTCAGGAAAGCCTTGATAAAGCATGSYGTAGGTGTCAGCAAGGTTRCTGGCTTTTTGGCTACACCCGAGTAGGAACGYAGGCAGTATCAGAGAAAGGGCGAGTCGAGAAAATGTCATGATGCTCGGTACGTCGTRGAATAAGAAAAAAAACAACCGCCACSMAGRGCGGTTGTTTTAGGGCTAGTTTAACCTTCGTTAGTGGTTACTGTGCCTGTTGTGCCATCATCACTGGCTGCGGCCACGGCAGTGCCAACCGTTRCGGCTRCGGCGGTRCCTGCGGCGATTGCACCAAYACCTARRCCACCAAAGGCGGCTGAACCGGCACCGGCTGCACCMGCGGCACCCGCTGCGCCGCCTGCGGCTGCMGTGCTTGCGCCYGCACTRGCTGCACCWGTGCTCGCGGTACCCGCGCTTGCAGACGCGGCTGTGCCTGAGGTAGCGCCACCGGTACTGCTTCCTGCTGCGGTGCCAGCAGACTCGCCTGCTGCCATTGCGCCGGCAGCGAACAGCATAGCGATAAGGCCTGTTGCTACTTTTTTCATTACACTCTCCATGGATAGTTTTATTTAAAACTGTCTATATAAACAATGTCRGCTTAATGCTCACTTAGTRTTCACTAAGTCGGGTCTATTTAAGCAGACACGCTTTTAACCTACCGATTTCATCGCGGTTTGTAAATGTATCACACTTGTTGGGCGCTATTGTGCCAGAAAGATCTGAGTGTTACAGCYTTTTGTTGRTAAATTTATGCGTTTTACATCGATTGAGTAGGGGGTTTATTTCACGTCTTGATGTCTGTATTATCCGCAGGCTATTACTGTACTGGCTTTGAGTGCRTCCAGTTTTTGTCGGCGATTTRGCTTGATAAAAAGTCRCAAAGGTTGGGTGTGTTTGTGGATCGTCAGTCACGCATCGATTGCTTTACCGTTCAGCGGAATTTACAACAAAAACCAGGATGATGTTGTGTTAAAACCTTTTTGTTTTGTCGCTATGAGCACGCTTGCTCTGGCCGGGTGTACAATGCCGGGATCTCACCTTGATCCAAGCGATAAAAATATCGTGGGTCAGCCTGCAGGTGATCTCTCGCAGCAGGTCAATATTCACCCGCTCACTCCCTCTTATATTAAACAGTTAAACCGTCAGCGTGGGCGAACCTTGGCGCAGGTGAATCCTGAACTCGATCAGAAAATACAAAACTACGAGTATCGCATCGGCCCGGGGGATGTGCTTAACGTCACTATCTGGGATCACCCTGAACTGACCATTCCGGCGGGATCGTACCGCAGCTCTGCTGAAGCCGGCAACTGGGTGCATAATGACGGCACCATTTTTTATCCTTACATTGGCCAAGTGCATGTTGCGGGTAAAACGGTACAAGAAGTGCGTGATGATATTGCTAAGCGCCTCGCCACGTATATTGAAAAGCCCCAAGTTGATGTCAATGTCGCCGCCTTTCGCTCGCAAAAATCGTATATTACGGGTGAAGTGAAAAAGCCGGGTTATCAACCGATCACCAATATTCCCACCACTATTTTAGATGCGGTGAATCACGCCGGCGGGATCACTGAGTTTGCCGATTGGCGCAATGTGACCTTAACCAAGCGCGGCGAAGAACCAAAGCATGTCGTTGTACGCGCTGATGCAAAAGGGCGATTTAACCCAAAATCGTTTGTTGCAGGATGGCGATATTTT
>NZ_MUFF01000055.1:0-6128 GCF_001996105.1 Salinivibrio sp. IB643 | reverse complement strand
GGCTTTGATTATAAATTGCGCCTATTGCTTGTGATTTTTGATAGCTGCGATGCTCATGTATTGGCATACATTGTGCGTCTCGCTTCAAAACTCCCTGCGAATAGCTCGCAATTTAATCATCAAAGCGGATATGTGTAAGACTTTGATGAGAAAGAAATACGAAGCCCTGACCTAACGGTCGGGGCTTTTTTGTATCTTTAATCTTTGATGAAAAACCAATAAAGCCCTGGCCTGACGGTCAGGGCTTTCTTTTTTTGTTCGTATTTGCTCGTCTCATTGCACATTGCACATTGCACATTGCACATAGCACATAGCACAAAAAGCCTCTCTATAATAGAGAGGCTTTTGTCGTTTTAACCAGTGTCGTTTTAACCAATATTGACAGATTAAATGGAATTTTTGTCTATCAGATCCTGAGTACGCTCGGCTGGCTCGTCAAGTCCGAGCTTCTTATAGGCTTTTAGCATCAGAGGCAAAGAAGCTTTAGCGGCTTCAGTGTCAGGGAAGTCTCGTTGTAAGGCCTGGCAACGGTTAACGGCTGCAACCCAAGCTTCACGACGAATATAGTAGTCGGCGGCGGCTAACTCGTATTGCGCTAAACGATTTTTTAACCCGATCATACGTGCCTTTGCATCAGCAGCATACTCGCTATTGGGATAGCGTTCGAGTAAGCGGCGAAAATCAGCAAATGCTTTACGAGCCGGCTGAGGGTCACGATCATTGCGCTCCATACGGAGAATGTCGTGGATTAGGCTACGATCTTGTGCCATATGAACGAGGCCTCGCATATAGGCAACCCAGTCACTTTCGGCATGAGCGGGGTGCATACGCATAAAGCGATCAATGGTTGCTTCGGCCAAGGCCAGATCGTCATTTTTGTAATACGCATAGATAAGATCCAGTTGCACTTGATCGGAATAAGCACCAAACGGATAGCGAGAGTCCAATGCCTCAAGCTTTTCAATAGCTGTTATCCATGCCCCTTTGTTTAACTGCGCTTCAGCATCCTGATACAGTTTGGATGGCGGATCGTCTTGGACAACTTGACTGTTGCTTGAGCAACCGACGAGTACAGAGGCTGCGAGTAGCGCAGTAAGGGTTAGGCGTTTCATGGGTTATCGCACTTCCTTGAAAAGTTTTTATGCCATCTGGATTACGGTCACAGCGGCAAACAGATACAATGTCATTATCCCGGCTATTTTATCCAGTGATAGGCGACTATAGCAAAAGGCGTTTATCGGCGATATGCCGAGCGCCACGATAGCGGCTGTTGCGAGGGTTTAGTCATAGAAATCACAGAAAAGTTCGGTATGGCACAACAGATAGAATTATCCCATCAGATCCAAGAACACCAAATGGGTCAGCGACTCGATCAAGCGATCGCAGAGCTGTTTCCCGATTACTCTCGCTCTCGGATCAAAACATGGATTCAAGCAGGGCAAGTCTCACTCGATGGTATGGCGGTAGACAAGCCTCGTCAGAAAGTCATGGGCGGGGAGCAGGTTGAGATTGCCACAGAGATTGAAGATGACGATCGCTGGCTACCCCAAGAGATACCGCTCGACGTCGTCTATGAAGATAATGACCTCTTGGTGATTAATAAACCTGCTGGGCTTGTGGTGCATCCAGGTGCCGGCTGTCCGGATGGAACACTATTGAATGGTTTACTTCACCGTTATCCTGATATCGGGGATGTACCGCGTGCAGGGATAGTGCATCGTTTGGATAAAGATACCACGGGCCTAATGGTGGTTGCGAAAACGATCCCCGCGCAGACCCGACTGGTACGCGCGCTACAAAAACGTAAAATCACGCGTGAATACGAAGCGATTGCGATTGGCAATATGACCGGTGGTGGCATGGTGGACAAACCGATAGGCCGCCATTCAACAAAACGGACTCATATGGCCGTCCAAGAATTAGGGAAGCCTGCGATAACCCATTATCGGGTTGCAGAGCATTTCCGGGGTCATACACGGTTACGTTTGCGACTAGAGACGGGGCGGACTCACCAAATCCGAGTGCATATGGCGTATTTAAATCATCCTCTGGTAGGGGACCCGCTTTATGGCGGTAAGGCAAAGCCTCCACGTCAAGCCGGCGAGATCTTGGTTCAGACGCTAAGGCAGTTCAAGCGCCAAGCATTACATGCCGCCATGTTACGTCTTGACCATCCGATCACGGGTGAGCAAATGGAATGGCATGCCCCGATCCCCGACGATATGGTCGCATTGACGGAGCATTTACGTAGCGACCAAGCGGAAAACGGAGAAGACGAGTACTAATGGATTACCTCCAACCTGATTGGCCGGCTCCTGATAATATCGGTGCACTTACCACAACTCGTAAAGGGGGAGTGAGCCAGGGCGTGTTTGCGGGTTGGAATCTTGGTATGCATGTGGGTGATGATCCAGATGCCGTGCAAAAAAATCGTCTTGCTCTAGCCGGTATGGTTCACGGAGAACTGACGTGGCTTGAGCAAGTTCATGGGACTGAGGTCGCACGGCTGCCACATCAAGAAACACATCCCAAAGCCGATGCAGCATTTACAGATACCGTCGGACAAGCTTGTACGGTTATGACCGCTGATTGCTTACCGGTGCTTTTTTGTAGCCATGATGGTTGCCAAGTCGCGGCGGCACATGCCGGGTGGCGAGGGCTACTAAATGGTGTTTTAGAATCAACCCTCGCTTTATTTGCGCAACCAGAACGCTGTTTTGTTTGGTTGGGGCCGGCAATTGGTCCACAAGCTTTTGAAGTCGGTGAAGATGTTTATCAGGCATTCATCTCGTATTCTTGGCAGACCAAGGCCGCTTTTTCACCTCGAGGGTCAGACAAGTATTTGGCTGATCTCTATGCGCTTGCAAGGCAACGACTAATAGCTATTGGCGTGACCGCGATTTATGGGGGATCGCTATGTACCTACCAGCAAGGCGATCAATTTTATTCCTATCGCCGAGATGGACAAACGGGGCGGATGGCAACGTGTATCTGGCGAATGAAATAAAGTCGTCTTAGGTGCTTGAAAAATACCTGCATCGTGCCCATTTATTCATCAACTAAAGGTGTTAAGTGGGAGGAACTAACGATGCGCCTTGACCGTTTTACCAGTAAGTTTCAAATTGCCATTTCTGATGCGCAATCACTCGCGTTAGGGCGAGACCATCAATATATTGAACCCGTTCACTTGATGACCGCACTCCTGAATCAAGATAGCAGTGCGATTCGTCCGCTATTAACCATGCTGAACGTGGATGTGAGCCAACTGCGCTCTAGCCTTTCTGAGTTATTGGATCGCGTCCCTCAAGTCACAGGCACGGGCGGTGAGGTTCAGCTTTCGAATCATCTGGGTAACTTATTTAACCTTTGCGATAAGATCTCACAAAAGCGTAAAGACAAATATATCTCTTCTGAGCTTTTTGTCTTAGCTGCGGTAGAAGATAAAGGGCCGCTTGGGGAGCTATTGCGCAGCCATGGCCTGACATCACAAAAAGTTGAACAAGCGATAGAAAAAGTCCGTGGCGGTCAGCAAGTCGATGACCCCAACGCCGAAGAAAACCGGCAGGCGTTGGAGAAATTTACCCTGGATCTGACCGAGCGTGCTGAGCAAGGCAAACTGGATCCTGTTATCGGCCGTGATGATGAAATTCGCCGGACCATCCAAGTGCTACAGCGTCGTACCAAAAACAATCCCGTCCTGATTGGTGAGCCTGGTGTAGGCAAAACCGCGATTGTTGAGGGGTTAGCCCAGCGTATTGTGAATGGTGAGGTACCGGAAGGTTTGCGCCGTAAACGCGTGCTTTCTCTCGATATGGGGGCGCTAGTCGCTGGGGCTAAATACCGTGGGGAGTTTGAAGAGCGACTAAAAGCGGTATTAAATGAACTGGCGAAAGAGGAAGGTAATGTCATCCTCTTTATTGATGAACTTCATACCATGGTCGGGGCCGGTAAAGCTGAAGGGGCCATGGATGCCGGGAATATGCTCAAACCTGCCTTGGCACGGGGCGAGCTTCACTGTGTGGGCGCAACGACACTTGATGAATACCGCCAATATGTAGAGAAAGATGCGGCATTAGAACGTCGCTTTCAAAAAGTATTGGTGAATGAGCCGAATGTAGAAGACACGGTCGCCATTCTGCGCGGATTAAAAGAGCGTTACGAGCTGCACCATGCGGTAGAAATTACCGATCCGGCCATCGTCGCCGCAGCCAGCTTGTCACATCGCTACATTGCCGATCGCCAGTTACCCGATAAAGCCATTGATCTTATTGACGAAGCGGCCTCCAGCATTCGGATGCAAATTGATTCGAAACCCGATTCGTTAGATCGCTTAGAACGACGCATTGTCCAACTTAAAATTGAACAACAAGCACTAGAAAAAGAAGAAGATAGTGCGAGTCAAAAGCGTTTAGAGACATTGCGTGACGAGCTAGAGGCAAAAGAGCGTGATTATGCCGAGCTCGAAGAGGTCTGGAACACAGAAAAAGCCGCTGTATCTGGAGCTCAACATATAAAAGCTGCTTTAGAGCAAGCACGAACTGACATGGAGATAGCGCGGCGAGCCGGGGATTTAAGCCGAATGTCAGAACTACAGTATGGCAAAATTCCTGACTTAGAAAAGCAGCTCGATCTTGCTAGCCAAGCAGAAATGCAGGAAATGACTTTATTGAAAAACCGAGTCACAGAGGCTGAGATCGCAGATGTTATTGCACGGCAGACAGGGATCCCTGTTTCTCGTATGCTGGAAAGCGAAAAAGAAAAGCTACTTAAAATGGAATCAGCCTTGCACCAGCGGGTGATAGGTCAAAATGAAGCGGTCGGTGCGGTCGCCAATGCCATTCGGCGTAGCCGAGCCGGACTGGCGGATCCGAATCGCCCGATTGGCTCTTTCCTTTTCCTTGGGCCGACAGGGGTGGGTAAAACTGAGTTGTGTAAGTCGCTGGCCGAATTCATGTTCGATAGCCGCGATGCTATGGTTCGGATAGATATGTCTGAATTTATGGAAAAACACTCGGTAGCACGCTTAGTTGGCGCGCCTCCTGGTTATGTTGGATATGAGGAAGGGGGCTATCTTACTGAAGCGGTTCGTCGTCGTCCCTATTCGGTAATTCTACTTGATGAGATAGAAAAAGCGCATTCTGATGTATTCAACATCTTGTTGCAGGTACTCGATGATGGGCGTTTAACGGATGGTCAGGGGCGAACGGTTGATTTTCGAAATGCCGTCGTCATCATGACCTCCAATCTGGGTTCAGAGCAAATCCAAGCACACTTTGGTGAACTGGATTATGCAGGCATGAAGCAAACAGTGATGGAGGTGGCGGCGAATCATTTCCGACCGGAGTTTATTAACCGTATTGATGAAGCCGTTGTGTTCCATCCACTGGTTGAAGAGCATATAAAAGAAATCGCTGGCTTGCAGATGCAAGAGCTTGCCCGACGAATGGCAGAAAAAGATTTCAAATTGGAGATTTCCGAAGCCGCGCTTGCCAAGGTTGCTCAAAGCGGGTTTGATCCTGTCTACGGAGCGCGTCCACTTAAACGGGCTATCCAACAGACAATCGAAAACCCACTGGCGCAACAAATCTTGAGTGGGGAACTGGTCCCAGGTCAGCCCGTTTGGCTTGATGTTGAGAATGACCATGTCATTGCAAAACAAGGCTAACCCAGCCCTATCAGGCAAAAGCCACCATTTTTGGTGGCTTTTTTCTTGGTTTGACTCAAAAACGCTTAGGAATAATGCAAATTGTTGGGTTTTTGCGCGCCTGAGATCTTTTTATCAAAAACTCCTTGCGCCAAAAAATTACCTCTCTATAATGCGCTCTCGTTGGCACGGCAAGCCGAGCTAACAACGGCAACAAAGACAAGTAAAACAAAATGCTTGACTCAATGCCAAAGTGGCGTATTATGCCACTCCCGCTCAACAATGGGCGGCGCTCTTTAACAATTTGACCTATGCAATCTGTGTGGGCACTCGTTGAGAATAGACAAAAAGATTTATTCGATGAACTGAGTGACCAATTCATGTTGGTACAGCCTTGAGCTGTTTTGATTTCACTTTTTTAAAAGTGGATGCCAACAAGAGCACAGTCAATTCGTTTGTCTCGCAAGAGACGAACAAAACAGTA
>NZ_MUFF01000054.1:0-6224 GCF_001996105.1 Salinivibrio sp. IB643 | reverse complement strand
GCAATATACTGATTTTTATGTGATTAAAATCAAATAATCATCGAGAGAAGGCACGATCAAATGCCTCTAAATATAGGCGAGTTTATGATGCTTGCTGACGTGGCTGTTGTGAGCATATGGCAAACAATGGTCGCAACTTGTTGTTTAATAAATGAACACTCCGTCCAAAAAACCATAGGAAAGCAAGCGTGTGTCTTTTATCACAAATTTTTATGTGTAGAATACGGCAGGCATTTTTTGCCCCGTGCTATACATTTTCGCCGTGCGAGCCAAAAGCGCGGTCAATCAGCACCGATATCAAATAAAAATTAAAACTATGCGCTGTGGGGAGCGACACCTCTGGGCGGTAGCGTGTCTATTGATCACTGCCCTTATGCATCGCCACACGTTTAAAGCTAGGTAACCCAAGGAAAAACCAATGAAAATTGCTGTTGCGGGCACAGGCTACGTGGGCCTTTCAAACGCGATGCTGCTTGCCCAACACTTTGATGTGGTCGCGCTCGATATTAATGAAGAAAAAATAACGCAGCTCAACCAAAAGCAATCCCCTATTGTTGATGCAGAAATCGAAGACTTTCTGGCCAACAAATCTCTGCGCTTTACTGCCACCTTAGATAAACACCAAGCCTACCAAGACGCTGATTTTGTCATCATCGCTACCCCCACCGATTACGATCCAGAAACCAACTACTTTAATACTCGTTCTGTCGAGGCGGTGATCCGTGATGTGATGGCCATTAACCCGCAAGCGACCATGGTGATTAAATCGACGGTGCCTGTGGGTTATACCCAACAGATCAAACAAGAGATGGGAAGCGATAATATCCTCTTCTCGCCTGAATTCTTACGTGAAGGCAAAGCCCTTTACGATAACCTGCACCCCTCGCGCATTATTGTGGGTGAGCAAAGTGAGCGCGCAAAGACGTTTGCCAGCCTCTTGCTCGAAGGCGCGCTGAAAAAAGACGTGCCAGTACTGTTTACCGACTCGACCGAAGCGGAAGCCGTAAAGCTGTTCTCTAATACCTACCTCGCCATGCGCGTTGCCTACTTTAATGAGCTGGATAGCTACGCTGAAACCCACGGTTTGAATACTCGCCAAATCATCGAAGGGGTAGGGCTAGACCCACGCATTGGCGACCATTACAACAATCCATCGTTTGGTTATGGTGGTTACTGCCTGCCAAAAGATACCCGCCAACTGCTTGCCAACTACAACGATGTGCCGAACAACTTGATTCAGGCCATTGTSGATGCCAACACTACCCGCAAAGACTATGTTGCYAACGCSATTTTRCGCCKTGARCCMAAAACSGTGGGTATCTACCGTTTGATCATGAAAGCSGGCTCAGACAACTTCCGYGCCTCATCCATWCAAGGGATTATGAAGCGCCTAAAGGCCAAAGGCGTTGAAGTRATTGTGTACGAGCCAGTCTTAAAAGAAGACACCTTCTTTCACTCAGAAGTCACTCACGACCTTGAAGCGTTYAAACAACGYGCTGATGTGATTGTRGCYAACCGYATGGTWGATGAAATCCGCGATAGCGCCGAGAAGGTGTATACGCGTGATTTGTTTGGGACGGATTAAAAGACCAAAGGTTAAAAATGAAAATACTCGTCACAGGCGGTGCAGGCTTTATTGGCTCTGCCGTTATCCGCCATATTATTCAGCACACCAACGACAGTGTGATTAACCTCGATAAACTGACGTATGCTGGCAATCTGGAATCGTTAGCGCCAGTTTCTGAAAGCGATCGCTACGCGTTTGAGCAAGTGGATATTTGCAACCGTGCCGAATTAGACCGCGTCTTTGCCGAGCATCAACCCGATGCGGTGATGCATCTAGCGGCTGAATCGCACGTTGACCGCTCAATCGACGGTCCCGCGGCCTTTGTCGAAACCAATATTGTGGGTACCTATACCCTATTAGAAGCGACTCGCGAGTATTGGAACCAGCTTGATGACAGTGCTAAACAAGCGTTTCGTTTCCATCATATCTCAACCGATGAAGTCTATGGTGATCTTCCACATCCTGATGATGTTGAACAGGGGGCGGAATCTGCAAATGAAGCTCTGCCGATGTTCTTGGAAACGACCCCTTATGCACCCTCAAGCCCTTATTCAGCGTCTAAAGCCTCAAGTGACCATTTGGTTCGTGCTTGGATGCGCACTTACGGACTACCAACCATAGTCACCAATTGTTCCAATAACTATGGTCCCTATCACTTCCCTGAAAAGCTGATCCCACTTGTTATTCTGAATGCCTTAGCAGGTAAAGCCTTACCTATCTACGGTAAAGGCGACCAAATTCGTGATTGGCTGTATGTCGAAGACCATGCTCGAGCGCTATATAAAGTCGTCACGGAAGGCGAAGTTGGTGAAACCTACAACATAGGTGGCCACAATGAAAAGAAAAACGTTGAGGTAGTCGAAGCGATTTGTGCAATTTTAGACACATTAGTCCCGAAAACGACTTCCTATGCCGAGCAAATCACTTACGTGCAAGACCGTCCTGGGCATGATCGCCGTTATGCGATTGACTCGAGTAAAATGCAACAAGCGCTTGGCTGGACACCGGTCGAGACTTTTGAAACCGGCTTGAAAAAAACGGTTCAATGGTATTTAGATAATCAAACCTGGTGTCAAAATGTTCAGGATGGTAGTTACCAGGGTGAACGCTTAGGTGTTGCTTTAGCGGAGAGTAAATCATGAAAGGTATCATTCTAGCGGGTGGTTCAGGCACACGTTTATACCCATTAACTCGCGGCGTGTCCAAGCAACTCTTGCCGATTTACGATAAGCCAATGGTGTTTTACCCGATTTCGACACTGATGCTCGCCGGTATCAAAGATATACTGATCATCACAACACCTGAAGATAATGCGGGCTTCCAGCGTTTGCTTGGTGATGGTTCTGATTTCGGTGTTAATCTTGAATATGCAATTCAGCCAAGCCCAGATGGTCTAGCGCAAGCGTTTATCATTGGTGAAGAGTTCATCGGTGATGATAGCGTATGTTTAGTCTTGGGTGATAACATCTTCTATGGTCAATCTTTTTCAAAAACACTACAAAGTGCCGCTTCAAGAGAATCGGGTGCGACCGTGTTTGGTTACCAAGTGAAAGACCCCGAGCGTTTTGGTGTGGTCGAATTTGATAAAAACATGAAGGCCGTTTCGATTGAAGAGAAACCCCAAAAGCCTAAATCCAATTATGCGGTAACAGGGCTCTATTTCTACGATAACCGCGTGGTTGAGATGGCTAAGAAGGTGGAGCCATCAGCCCGTGGTGAATTGGAAATCACCACGTTGAATGAAATGTACCTCAATGATGGTTCATTGAATGTGGAGTTATTAGGCCGTGGTTTTGCATGGCTAGATACCGGTACCCATGAGAGCTTGCACGAAGCGTCTTCTTTCGTTCAAACGATTGAAAATGTTCAAGGTTTGAAAGTTGCTTGCTTGGAAGAAATTGCATGGCGTAACGGTTGGTTGAGTGATGAGCAAGTTTTGACTCTGGCAAAACCAATGATGAAAAATGAATATGGCCAGTATTTGACGCGCTTGGTTAATGAAACTAAAAATAGGACATAGGCTTAATGCGTGTATTAATTACTGGTTGTCACGGTCAAGTAGGTTCTTGTCTCACAAAGCAGTTAGCTAACGATGAGCATATCGAAGTATTAGCGTTTGATAGAGAGCACCTTGATATTACCAATCAAAAAGCGGTCTACTCCGTTGTTACTGAACTCCAACCAACTATCATTATCAATGCTGCGGCTCATACAGCGGTTGATAAGGCTGAAGAGGAAGTCGAGCTTTCTGACGCGATAAACCATTATGGTCCAAAATACCTCGCACAAGCAGCACAAAGCGTTGGCGCAGCCATTTTACATATTTCGACCGATTATGTCTTTGAAGGCAATAAAGTGGGCGAGTATGTGGAAACGGATGCGACAAACCCGCAAGGGATTTATGGTAAAAGTAAGCTCGCTGGTGAAATTGCTGTTGCCGAGGCGTGTGATAAACACATTATCCTTCGTACAGCATGGGTATTTGGTGAGCGCGGCAATAATTTCGTGAAAACCATGTTGCGTTTAGGAGAAAACAGAGACGCATTGAGTATTGTCAGTGATCAGTTTGGTGGGCCTACGTATGCGGGTGATATTGCGGGAGCGTTGATTCAAATGGCTAAGAGCATTACTCAGGGTGATGCGGTTGAGTACGGTGTTTACCATTACTCAGGTTTGCCACATGTCAGTTGGTTTGACTTTGCTGCTGCTATTTTTGATATTGCGGTAGAGCAAGGCGCTCTTGCAAATAAGCCGAGCTTAACGAGTATTACCACTGACCAATACCCAACCCCAGCTAAGCGCCCAAGTAATTCTCGATTAAGCACCGAGAAAATCACTCAACGCTTCTCTATTGAAGCGAGTAACTGGAAAGCGGCCTTAAATCAAATTCAAGAATATTCGGAAAAGTAATGAAAGTTATTGATACAAAAATCCCTGATGTAAAAATCATCGAGCCAACTGTATTTGGTGATAATCGTGGCTTCTTTATGGAAACGTGGCAGCAAAAAAAGTTTGAAGAATTAGTGGCAGGTAAGCCAACAACGTTTGTACAAGATAATCATTCTAAATCGAAGAAAGGAATTCTTCGTGGTTTGCACTACCAAACAGAAAATACTCAAGGTAAGCTTGTTCGAGTTGTTTCTGGTGAAGTGTTTGATGTTGCAGTGGATATCCGTAAAGATTCACCAACCTTTGGTCAGTGGGTAGGTGAGTATTTATCAGCTGAAAACAAGCGCCAATTGTGGATTCCGGAAGGTTTTGCTCATGGGTTTTATGTGACGAGTGATGAAGCTGAATTTGTTTATAAGTGTACAGATTATTACAACCCGATCGCAGAGTTATCAATCGCTTGGAATGACTCTGAGATCGGGATTGATTGGCCTGTGACATTAGAGCCAACTCTGTCAGAGAAAGATAAGCTGGGGATAGTAATAAAAGATATAAAACTTTTATAGTTCTCACTGCTGTTGCTCAGGGTAAAATCATCAATATACCCATGTTTAAACGGTTCGTTCCGTATTGAATTCTCAATTTTAGAACTTCACCAGTTAGCGTTATCACATAGAAATCGATAGTCCGATGAACCAGGATCCCCGTATGCAGGGAAAACGCATGAAGATCCGCGCCATGTCTGGGCCAGCAACTTAATGACTAAATTGTCACTTAGGGCTGAAAACCGTGCGTTATGCCATATTTATTAATTAAAATAAGTGAAAACAAAGGATCAATTTATTGATCATTTTCAGTGCGATTTAATGGTCTCCTAACGTTTAGGAGATTAAAAATGACAGAAGATAAAAGTCCATTTATGCATTTCGTTTCCATTAGAGACATTCGCCAAGAAGGTAAAGTTGAACATACGTTATCAGATATTATTTTGATAACGATTTGTGCGGTGTTGGCTGGTCATGATACCTGGAAAAGTATTAGTGATTATGGACGTAAGCAGCGTGATTTTTTGTTACGCTTTGGCTTCTCAGGTAAAACATCACCCTCGSCAGATACGATTGCAAGAGTGATGGGAACCATCAGTACAAAAGCATTACAAAAAGCCTTCATAGAATGGATGAAATCGTGTCATGAATTAACGGATGGTGAAGTGGTTGCCATTGATGGAAAAACACTGAGGGGTTCATATAACCGAGCAACAGACCAAGCTGCGATTCATATAGTTAATGCGTTCGCAACCGCAAATGATGTATGCCTCGGACAGTCAAAGGTAAATAGTAAAACCAATGAGATTACTGAAACCTAAGCTGCTGGAATTGCTCGATATTTCTGGCTGTTTAATTACTATAGACGCCATGGGTTGTCAGCGAAAAACCGCACAGAAAATCATTAATAAAAATGCCGATTATTTGCTCGCTGTTAAAGGAAACCAAGGTAAGTTAGATAAAGCGTTTGATAATTATTACCGGCCTTCAATGCTTCAAAAATTTGATGGTGATAGCTACTCATCACAAGAGAAATCGCATGGACGTTTAGAAACACGATGTGCACTCATCAATACCGATTTAGGTGTATTAGGTGATTTGGCTTATGATTGGCCTGAATTAAAAACGATGGACATCATGGTCAGTGTTCGACAAGAAGGCAAACACGCCGACGAATCCGATATTTCTGTGCGCTATTATATAAGTTCAAAAGCACTGACAGC
>NZ_MUFF01000053.1:0-6607 GCF_001996105.1 Salinivibrio sp. IB643 | reverse complement strand
AAACACAACGTCTTTAGCAGGCCCGTGTAAAGAGCGCCATTTACGGATCCGGCGCTCAAGTGTTCGGCGCGATCCCGGGCTGAACTTATCGGTGTGATATTCGCAAAGGTAATCAAAAACGCCTACGGGCGTGATGTCTTTATCCAGTTCAAGTATGGGAACAACAATGCTTTCCCATATTGGCGCCAGTGGATCTTTGCGTGTGCGCCACTGGCGCTTACCGTCGTTTGTTTGTTGATTGGCTTTATCAAGACGCCGGGCTGACCGCTCTGAAATACCTGCTTTAGCAGCAGCAACAGCTTGGCTTTTTTGTTTTCTGTGAGTCATATAGATCGTGACCTGTTGATCCGTGATTCGTGTTCCCTGCACAGTGAACTCCCTCCGTTCTGCTGTACCGAACCTTATCAGATCAACCGGCCAAGATAATTGTCGCTAGACCGGCCACCGTAATTGTCGCTCAACACCCATTATTGCCAATATATTCGCTAAGCGGTATATCCAAATTTGTGAGTTTGGAGCATGCGTTAGGGTGCGCTCCCATCCAAATTTCTGCTTGAGGGAGGTTTTTACTGTTTTCTAACCCAAATAGCTCATTTAGTGAGGTTTTGCTGCCCCACGCATAGTTTAGAATAGTGTTGGTTAACTTATATATAGGCATGTGAAATCAACTTAAAATGGGATGGTTATTTCATTACGATGTGAATTGTTTTTGATGTGCGAAAGCGACCAGAGCCAAAAGAATTGGCTCTGGTAAGTTTTGAATTTGAATGATTAACCTAGTGGGATATTTACCTTGAAGGAAGCAATCGTTTCTAAACGGTTGTATTCTCCACCAATCCATGGGCGTGCGTTGTAGTGGTAGTCCCAAAGATCTTGGCCTACATATGCTTTAATGGTGATTTTGTTCTCAAGCGTTTTTTCATATCCGGCTTGAATACGCGTATAGAACTCAACAAACTCGTCTTTACCCGTTAATGCTTCATCTTTCATACCTAGATAAAACTCGAGTTTATTTTTCCATTGAACAAAGAAGCCGTCATTGCGGTAGAAGTCGTAATGCAGGTAGCTCTCAGAGCCATAGTGATATTGAACTCCCTCGCCTGCTAACGTATCTAAGTAGTTACGAAAACTAAGGAAGGTGCTCAGCTTTTCGGTCCATTGAGATGACAGGAAGAAGCTCGCTATTTGTTGTCGATTACCGTGATAATGGCCACCACTGTGGAACTTACTCACTTCGCCAAAAGTGATAAATTCGGAAAGGATAGGGCGGAAAGTGAGGTGGTGTTGACCGCTATCCCAAGGAGTTAAACCGTTTGAAAAGCTAGTATTCATGTCAAGTAGCGGGTAGAAATCTTGGCTGCTCCAATTTAGGTGATTTCCAGAATAGTTCCAGTCTCCTTCCCAACCAAATCCGAAATGTAAATCCCAATTCTTACCCAGCCAGTTGGTTTTCCCTACTTTTGTATACAAAAGTGCCTCGTGATCCCACGCGAAGCCGGTGCGCTGTATATCACCATTTTCAGCATCACTGTAGTAGTCAATTTTGCGTAAATCCATCCACAATGATGTGTCTTCAGTAAACTGAACGGACCCATGTAGCAACTTCCAGTTAATTTCTACATCGTTATACTTTTTTCCATTTTGGTTCATGCGGAAATGACGAAGTTCAGTTTCATTTGCTAGCCAACCAACACTGCTTGACGCAACTTCGTCTTTCGCTTCGTCTTTCGCTTCGTCTTTCGCTTCGGCTTCTCGTTGCAAAAATTCTGATTCGTTATCAATCGGCAATTCATCAGTTGCGGTGTTTGCGAACGCACAGCTTGTCGCAAAAACAGAGAGTAAGGATAAGGTTAATGCTCTAATTTTCATATTTTTCACAGTGATAACTTAGTGGATTGTTGGACTTATGCCAGCAATGATGCGATGGATTTAGAACATAAACGTATGTAAGGGAGTATTTAAGTCTCAATTGAGAGCTGGAAAAGCAAAGTGATGACCGAAGCTGTCGTTTGTGTGATATTGATCCGTATTCTGGTGGTTGAAAATCTCAAAACGACGTTAAAACCCGGTGCTAAGGGATTTGTTGTGATCTCGATAATCTTGGTTCTGGCTAATTGGAGTATAAGTGTGATCATCGTCACCTTGATGACGTTTGTGTGTCATTTGGTGGTATTTTGGCTTAATCGTGGCTTAATCTTATCGACAAAAATTACTTTGGAGTAAAACATGTCTAAATCGACAGTCCCAGAACTGCTAAAAATTTTTGAAGGTCAATTGATTACGTCGGTTCAAGCTTTACCTGATGAGCCGCTTTACGGCTCAGAAACTATAGTCAAAATGGCTGATGCGGCCTTGATGGGGGGGGCTGTAGCACTCAGAGTCCAATCGAGTAGTGATATATCCTCGGTTAAAGCTGAGTTTCCGAACGTTCCATTGATAGGTCTTATAAAACGAGATTATCCGGACTCGGAAGTTTTTATCACAGCGACACTTCGCGAAATAGATGAAGTCATCGATGCTGGCGCAGACATTGTTGCTCTGGACATGACTGCTCGACCTCGTCCTAACGCTGAGCTATTGCCTGATTTAGTCCAGCACGCAATCAACAAAGGTGCGCTCGTGATGGCAGATGTGTCCAATTATGAAGAAGGAATTACAGCAGAAAAAATGGGTGCTCATTGTATATCAACCACACTATCTGGATATACAGATGAGACTAAACATTTATGTGATAAGCCCGATTTTGAACTAGTCAAAAAATTAAGTCGTGACTGCTCTGTACCAGTTATTGCTGAAGGCCGAATTTGGACACCTGAAGAAGCTGTTGAGGCGATCAATAGTGGCGCGTTTTCAGTTGTCGTGGGGTCTGCTATTACACGACCACAATTAATTGCAAAGCGTTTCTCAGATGCTGTTAAAGCGACGAGCAAATAATTAGAGGTAACTATGTCTGGTGTAGCGTTAGGTTTAGATTTAGGCGGTACAAAGATCCGCGCAGGTTTAATAAAAAGATCGGGAGAGTTGGTTGTAGCGAATACCTATCCAACCAACACTCGCGCAGGACGAGAAGGGATCCTAGAAAGTATAAAAGATGCCATTATCCCGCTGCTGACTCGTGCACGTCGAGAGAAGTTTTTGCTTGAAGGTATCGGTATCTCAGCCGCGGGTGTCATCAATGTTCGCTCGGGAAATGTAGTTGATGCAACGGATAGTTTGCCTAATTGGAAAGGAACACGACTAGGCTATTTACTAGAAGAAGAGTTTGGTCTTCATATCAGTACCGACAACGATGTGAATTGCGCATTGATGGGGGAGCTATGGAAAGGAAATGCCCAAGATTTTGAAGACATCGTAATGTTGACTCTTGGTACTGGTCTTGGCGGAGCGTTGACAGTCGGTGGTAATTTAGTTCACGGAAATGGCTTTGTTTCAGGTCACTGGGGACGTATGGAGATCCCTCATCCTTACCGACCACAACACTGGGTTCCGCTTGAATCGTTGCTGTCAGGAACCGGATTAAAAGAAGCACTAATGTTCCAATTGCCGAAAGAAAAGCAACATCTCTATCCTGATGGTTTATCGATCATTAACGCTTATGCAGACAGAGACCCAAATGTGATTGCTGCGGTTGAAGATTTCTTCAAATTATTAGCGAAAACCATTGCCAATATCCGCTGGACCGTTGATCCGCAGTTGGTACTGATCGGTGGGGGCATGATCAACTCTAAAGATATTTGGTGGAGTTTGCTCAAAGACTACCTCACAAAAGAGAATGTATTTGCCGCAGTGCGTCCAGCCACACTAGGCAATGATGCGGGTATGTTCGGTGCGGCCAAGATAGTTTTCGACCATTTTGATGAGCTGAAAAWTACAGAGTTTTAAGTCCTAGCTGAAGTAGAAATATACCTTTGAAACGATTATGAAATTGGACCCTATAATGAAGACACTCTTTATTCCGTTAGATGAAAGACCATGTAATTTAAAGTATCCGCAATACATGGCGCGCACATCTCGGTTGCAACTTTCTGTTCCACCGATGGATATGCTTAGCCGTAAGAAAGTTGCGGCTGATCGTGACGCCTTATGGGGGTTTATCTACGCAAACATCTCAACTGTTGACTCGGTAATTTTATCTGTTGATATGTTGGCATACGGTGGCTTGATTCCATCACGTATCCACTCTCTTGACAGTGAAGATATAGGAACATTTGTCGAGAAAATGCGCGGCCTTAAGGCAATCAATCCAGACGTAAAAGTCTACGCTTACCCATGCATTATGCGTTGCCCAAGTTACAGCAGCAGCGATGAAGAGCCTGATTATTACGATCAATATGGCGCAGAGATTTTTAAGCGCAAGTACCTTCAAGACAAGCTTTCACGTGAAGGTCTGTCAAAAGAAGAGCAAGTAACGTATGCATCGCTAGAGAATGCTGTTCCTGCGGATATATTGAAAGATTACGAGTCTCGCCGCGAGTTCAATTTAACGGTTAATAAAGAGGTCGTTAAGTTACGAAGCGAAGAGATTATCGATTTTATGGTTATCCCACAAGATGATTCGAGCCCTTATGGTTACACTGCGCTAGACCAGAAAACAGTGATTGAAATGATTGATGAGCTTGGCTTGTCATTCGATATCGACATTTATCCTGGTGCTGATGAAGTAGGGGTGACGCTACTGGCACGTGCTTATAACGACTTTAGTGGACAGAAACCTAAGGTTTACCCCGTTTATTCATCCACACTGGGCCCACAAATCATTCCGTTGTACGAAGATCGCCCAATGCATGAGTCAGTCAAAGCTCATATCAGAGCTGCTGGTGGCGAAATGTGTGACACGAGCGAAGAAGCTGACTACATTTTAGCGATCAACTCACCGGGTAAAATCATGCAAGAGGCTGCTCAGCAGGCAAATCGTGATATTACTTATAGCTCGTTCAGGCACTTACAGCATTTTGTCAGTAAAATTAAAGCTTACTTAGAAGTGGGTAAGAAAGTTGTTATTGCGGATAGTGCTTATGCTAATGGTGGTGAACTACAGCTGGTTAAGTATTTAGATCAACTTAACATCTTAGGTAAAATTCACTCTTATAAAGGATGGAATACCAACTGCAATACGCTAGGTACTACGCTTGGTGCTGGTTTTTTAGCGGACGGGTGCACACAAGAGCGCACAACAAACATTGTTTACCACATTATGGAAGATGTTTGTTATCAATCTGTGGTACGTAGCGAATTGATCGAGCAATACTTTGCTGATGCCGCTTATGGTCACTACAACTATTCCCCAGAAGCGGAGTTGGAAGCCATGCGGTTTGCCAAACAGCGTATCCTGACTGAATATCAGAAGCTGACTGCCAATTCGCTGCCACAAGATATTGACTTTGTTGCTTCTGCACCTTGGCAACGAACGTTTGAAATCGACTTAGATTTGATGCGTTAGGCAACCACTATGGGTGTAGATCTGCAGCTAAAATTATCAAGCATGAAGCCCAACTTAAGCGTTGGGCACAGCAAATTGTGCGATTATGTGATTGACAACTTTAATCACATTCCAAGTTACTCGGGCTCCCAGCTTGCTCAGTCTGCTGGAGTTAGCCTCTCTACGTTGCACCGCTTTATTAGGCTACTTGATTTTGAAAACTTCACGGCTTTTAAGTTTGCGATGAAGTCCGATATCAATAACATCGAGACCCAAAAACATAGTGGCGTGGAAAATCCCTCAGATCGTGTTTTTAATAAAGTTTTACGGTCTGCAAAGTTAGCACATCAGTCTTTAGATATGAAACTCTTAAGTGAAGTGGCAAAATATATTTCTTTATCCGAAAGAATATATTTACTTGATTTTGGTGAAGAGAGATTATTTTTGGACTATTTAGAAAACACGTTGAGATGTGCAAATAAAAGTGTACTAGTGATCCCTCAGATTAGCCTTGATATTAATCAGCTTGATCACAAGGATCTCATTATTTCTATCGAACAAACAGGTGATGAAGAAGCCGTCGTTTCGTTGTTGACGAGGAGTTATTCGACTAACGCGATGCTTGTGAGGTTTTCAAATACGGTCAATACACAGATTCAGAAGCTTTCCGATATCGATATCAATATAGCTGCCATAGCTGATGGGAATGGTGATGAATATCGCTCAGAACGATACCTTGGCCTGATGATGGCCATTGATGTTGTATCTGATTTGGTCCGTGATGCCCAAGCTAGTGTGATCTAGGTTGGTGTTTTTACGACAACGTGACAAATAACGTGATCTCAATCTCTTTGGTGACAAAAATCATCGCACGAGTCTGCTTGAGATCATTCTTCCGCTAAAATTGGCGAAGTTAAATAGTGTTGGAATTATTTTTATGCAATCCATATTCAAAATAATAGAAGAACCTTTGATGAAGCTTTCTCAGGTTTTGACTAGTAATAAAGCATTGATGTCAATAAAAGATGCTTTCATTATCGGTATCCCTTTTACAGTTATTGGCTCATTTTCTGGTCTAATTAAAAGTCAGGTTGAATACTTTTCTTCAGACGATCCTAGCTTTATCATTAAATTGTTAATTGATGTTCTTTCATATATTAATATGACGACACTTGGCATGATCGGTAT